>NZ_JBIDAJ010000003.1:0-33761 GCF_043202395.1 Streptomyces sp. NPDC048197 | reverse complement strand
TGTGTCGGGCGCCCCCCTCCTCGATCACCCCCCGCGGGGGCCGGTCGCCCTCCACCCCGCCGGGGGGCGGGGCGCGCGTCCAGGGGGGGGGGGGGGGCGCCCCCGCCACCGGTACTTCCGTCCGTCCGCCTCGTACGGCTACTTCACCGGGGTGAAGTCCCGCGCCCCGATGTAGTCCGGGCGCCGGACCGGGGCCGCGAAGGGCTCCACGGCCGTGTTCTCCACGCTGTTGAAGACGATGAAGACGTTGCTGCGCGGGTACGGCGTGATGTTGTCGCCGGAGCCGTGCATGGCATTGCAGTCGAACCACGTCGCCGAGCCGGCCTTGCCGGTGAAGAGGCGGATGCTGTGCTGGTCCGCCATCTTGGTCAGGACCTCGTCCGAAGGGATACCCGCGTCCTGCATCTGCAGGGACCGCTTGTAGTTGTCCTTCGGCGTCTCGCCCTCGCACCCCACGAAGTACTGGTGCGAACCGGGCATGATCATCAGGCCGCCGTTGGTGTCGTAGTTCTCCGTCAGCGCGATCGAGACCGACACGGTGCGCATGTTCGGCAGCCCGTCCTCGGCGTGCCAGGTCTCGAAGTCCGAGTGCCAGTAGAAGCCGGAGGCACCGAAGCCGGGCTTCACGTTGATCCGCGACTGGTGGACGTAGACGTCCGAGCCGAGGATCTGACGGGCACGGCCGACCACACGCGGGTCGGCGACCAGCTTGGCGAACACCTCGCTGATCTTGTGCACCTCGAACACCGACCGGACGCTCTGCGACTTCGGCTCGACGATGGAGCGCGGGTCGGCGCGCATCGCCGGGTCGAGCACCAGCCGGTCCAGTTCGGCGCGGTACACCGCGACTTCCTCCGCGGTGAGCAGTTCCCCGATGGCGAAGAAGCCGTCGCGTTCGAAGTCGCTCAGCTCGGACGGCGCGAACGGGCCGGCCGCTCCGGGCTGCGACCACACCACCGGGTCCTTCCGCGGAGTGATCACCTCAAAGGTGCCGCGGGTCGGGTACAGGTCGGCGGTGCGCTCGGGTGCGGTGGTCATGGTGTTGCCTTCCTCTCCTCTCGTACGGAATCTGGCATACGGGCGCGCGTTGCGTACCTTCCTTGCTCTGCCGGACGGGGCAGGCGGCAGGTCGCCTCAGACCGTCTCGGGCTCGCTGTCCGGTTCGGTGAGAAGCGGGTAGACCCCGTTCTCGTCGTGGTCCTCGCGGCCGGTGACCGGCGGGTTGAAGACGCACAGGCAGCGGAAGTCCTGCTTGATCCGCATGGTGTGCTTCTCATGCCCGTCGAGCAGGTACATCACGCCGGGCGTGATGAGGTGCTTCTCGCCGGTCTCGTCGTTGGTCAGCTCGGCCTCGCCCTCGACGCAGACGACGGCCTCGATGTGGTTGGCGTACCACATCGACGTCTCGGTGCCGGCGTACAGGACGGTCTCGTGCAGCGAGAACCCGACCCGCTCCTTGGCGAGCACGATGCGCTTGCTCTCCCAGGTGCCGGACTTGGATTTGACGTGGCGGTCGGTGCCTTCGATGTCCTTGAAGGAGCGGACGATCACGGTGCGGGCTGCCTTTCTGTCGTGACGGTGGTGCGGTGCGGTCCGGTACGGCGCGGTCAGGCGCAGTCGCGGACCGCGCGGCCGAGGATGCGCAGACCCTCGTCCAGTTCCTCGGGGGTGGTGGTCAGGGCCGGCAGCAGCTTGACGACCTCGCTCTCCGGGCCGGAGGTCTCGATCAGCAGGCCCAGCTCGAAGGCGCGCTTGGCGATCTTTCCGGCGAGCGGCTTGTCGGTGCACTCCAGGCCCCACACCAGACCGCGGCCGCGGTACTCGGCGAAGGCGCCCGGGTTCTCCTCGACGATCGCCTTCAGGTGCGCTTCGACGATCTCACCGCGGGCCAGGGTCTGCTTCTCCATCTGCCCGTCGGCCCAGTAGGTGTCGAGCGCCGCGGCGGCCGTGACGAAGGCCGGGTTGTTGCCGCGGAAGGTGCCGTTGTGCTCGCCCGGCTCCCAGATGTCCAGCTCCGGCTTGAACAGGGTGAGCGCGAGCGGCAGGCCGTAGCCGCTGATGGACTTCGAGACGGTGACGATGTCCGGCACGATGCCCGCCTCCTCGAAGGAGAAGAAGGCACCCGTACGGCCGCAGCCCATCTGGATGTCGTCGACGATCAGCAGCATGTCCTGGCGCTCGCACAGGGCGGCCAGGGCGCGCAGCCACTCGGTGCGGGCGACGTTGATGCCGCCCTCGCCCTGCACGGTCTCCACGATCACGGCGGCGGGCTTGTTCAGGCCGGAGCCCTGGTCCTCCAGCAGCCGCTCGAACCACAGGAAGTCCGGGGTCTGGCCGTCGAGGTAGTTGTCGAACGGCATCGGGGTGCCGTGCACCAGCGGGATGCCGGCGCCGGCCCGCTTCATGGAGTTGCCGGTGACCGCGAGGGCGCCCAGCGACATGCCGTGGAAGGCGTTGGTGAAGGACACGATCGACTCGCGGCCCTTGACCTTACGGGCCAGCTTCAGCGCGGCCTCGACCGAGTTGGCGCCCGTCGGGCCCGGGAACATGACCTTGTAGGGCAGGTCGCGCGGCCGCAGGATGATGTTCTGGAACGACTCCAGGAACGCCCGCTTGGCCGTGGTGGACATGTCCAGGCCGTGGGTGATGCCGTCCCGGTCGATGTAGTCGATCAGGGCGCGTTTGAGGACCGGGTTGTTGTGCCCGTAGTTGAGCGACCCGGCGCCGGCGAAGAAGTCGAGGTAGGTGTGGCCGTCCTCGTCGGTGATGCGGCTGCCCTGCGCGCGGTCGAAGACGGTGGGCCAGCCACGGCAGTAGCTGCGCACCTCCGACTCCACGGTCTCGAAGACGCTCAGATCGGGCTGGGTGATGGTCACAGCATGCTCCTGGGAGATGAGTGCGAGAGGCGGAAGAAGTCTTTGGGGGGCGGGGCGGCGCCGGCGGGTCGAGGGGGTGCCGGTGCCGCACGGCCGTCGCGGCGACGGTGCCGCACGGCCCTGGGACTAGGGCGCGGGCCTGGCCGGGGGCTCGAACGGGCCGATGAGGTGCAGCACCTCCGGCTCGTGGCCCTGCTCGGGGAACAGCCCCGCGTCGAAGAGCACCTCGCGCTGGACCGGCACGGAGTGCCGCTCGCCGAAGGACGCGAACAGCCGGTTGGAGGCGGCGTTGTCGGGGGTGATGGTGGTCTCGACGAAACGGATGCCCAGCTCTTCCCGGGCACGGGTGGTCACCCCGTCCAGGAGGGCGGCCGCCAGCCCCCGGCCCCGGTGCGCCGCGTCGACGGCGACCTGCCAGACGACGAGGGTCTCGGGGCGCTCGGGACGGATGTAGCCGGTCAGGAAGGCGGCCGGCTCGCCCTCCGCGTCGCGGGCGACGACGGAGGTGGCGGCGAAGTCCCGACACCACAGGAGGTAGCTGTACGAGGAGTTCAGGTCCAGCGCCTTGGAGTCGCGGGCGATGCGCCAGATCGCGGCTCCGTCCTCCACTCGGGGGGTGTCGAGCTTGAAGCCCTCCGGAAATTCTCCGATATCGCTACGGGCACCTGCATGGTCTGCTTGTGCGGCGGTCATGGAAATTAAATTTACCCAGGGAAAAAGGAAATTGCATCGCGGGGAGGGGTTACGTCGGGCCGCCCGATGTGTTATCGCGCGGGGGCGCCCGGGCGCGCGACGTCGAGTCGAGTTGCCCCGATTTGACCGGGAAGTACGGGGCGAAACGGACGTGCTGTGTGGTCGGTCACAGCTCCGTAACGCCCGCGAGATCCGTCCGAATTACGGGCTTCGAGGCTAGCGGAATCTTGGCGTTTGAGCTGCGGAAAAGCGGGCAGAAGAAGACGGGAAGCTGTACTCGGAGAAATTGGGAATTCGCCACCGGAGACCCTGGCGCAAGGCCCGGAAAAAGCTGTGGGACACATCCATGAGAAGCACCGCAAGAACATACGGCGAGAACGCCTGCGGGGCTTTTCCGGAAACATTGCGGCAATAAACGCCTACACAGCGTCGGCGCCCCCGGGCAGTCGTTCCACCGAGCCGTCCCCGCCGCCGTCACCCGCCCGTCGGCCTGCCGTCCCCGGCCGCCCGGCAGCCGCTGTGACCGCCGTCTCCGGCAGGCCCCTCGGCGCCGCCTAGAGTGCCGGTATGACGTCCATGAGTGAAGGTGCGGTGCTGCACCTCAAGGGGAGGGTCCTCGTCGGACCGGACGACGTGCGCGACGAGCTGTGGGTGGTCGGCGGGCGGGTGACCTACGACCGGCCGGCCCTGGCACGCGATGCCACCACCGTGCAGGGATGGGCGCTGCCCGGCCTGGTCGACGCGCACTGCCATGTGGGCCTGGACGCGCACGGCCCGGTGGACGCCCCCACCAGCGAGAAGCAGGCGCTCACCGACCGTGACGCCGGCACCCTGCTGATCCGGGACGCCGGATCACCCTCCGACACCCGCTGGGTCGACGACCGTGCGGACCTGCCGAAGATCATCCGGGCCGGCCGGCACATCGCCCGCACCAAGCGGTACATCCGCAACTACGCCCATGAGATCGAACCCGAGGACCTGGTCGCCTACGTCGCCCAGGAGGCCCGCCGCGGCGACGGCTGGGTCAAGCTCGTCGGCGACTGGATCGACCGCTCCACGGGCGACCTGGGGGCCTGCTGGCCCAAGGGCGCGGTCGAGGCGGCCATCGCGGAGGCGCACCGCCTGGGCGCCCGGGTGACCGCGCACTGCTTCGCCGAGGAGACCCTCGCCCCGCTCGTCGAGGCCGGCATCGACTGCATCGAGCACGCCACCGGGCTCACCGAGGAGACCATCCCGCTGTTCGCCGAGCGCGGGGTCGCCATCGTCCCCACCCTCGTCAACATCGCCACCTTCCCGCGCCTGGCGGACGCCGGCGCCGGGAAGTTCCCGCGCTGGGCGGACCACATGCGCCGGCTGCACGACCGCCGCTACGACACCGTCCGGGCCGCCTACGACGCCGGGGTGCCCGTCTTCGCCGGCACCGACGCGGGCGGCTCGCTGGCGCACGGCCTGGTCGCCGACGAGGTCGTCGAGCTGACCCGGGCCGGGCTGCCCGCCCGGGCCGCGCTCTCGGCCACCACCTGGGGCGCCCGCGAGTGGCTCGGCCGCCCGGGCCTCACCGAGGGCGCCCCGGCGGACCTGGTGGTCTACGAGAGCGATCCGCGCGAGGACGTCCGGGTCCTGGCGGCCCCGCGCCGGGTGGTGCTGCGCGGCCATATCGTGGGCTGAGACGCTGTCTCGGGGCGGGCGCTCACTTCCGGCGGGCCATCCAGGCCGCCACCACCGCGCCCGAGACGTTGTGCCACACCGAGAAGACCGCGGCGGGCAGCGCCGCGGCCGGGCTGAAGTGGGCGGTGGCCAGCGAGGCGGCCAGACCGGAGTTCTGCATGCCGACCTCGAAGGCCATCGCCCGGCTCGCCGGCCCGCCCAGCCGGGCCAGGCGGCCCGCGGCGTGCCCCAGCGCCAGCCCGAGGCCGTTGTGCAGCACCACTGCCAGCAGCACCGGCACCGCCGCCTCCTTGATCGCCGGCGCGCTGCCGGCGACCACGACCAGGACGATCACCGCCACGGTCGCCGCGGACAGCCAGGGCAGGGCCCGCAGCAGCCGGTCCACGAACCGGCCGGCGACCAGCCGGACCAGCAGGCCCGCCACGACCGGGAGCAGCACCGTCTTCAGGATGTCGGTCACCATGCCCCCGGCGTCCACGGCCAGGAACTGCCCGGCGAGCAGCAGCGTCAGCGCCGGCGTGATCAGCGGCGCGAGCACCGTCGAGACCGTCGCCACCGACACGGACAGCGCGACATCGCCGCGCGCCAGGAACGTCACGACGTTGGACGCGGTCCCGCTGGGCGCGCAGCCGACCAGGATCACCCCGGCCGCGAGCTGCGGCGGCAGGTCCAGCCCGGTCGCGATCAGCCAGCCGAGCCCCGGCATGATCACGTAGTGGGCGACCAGGCCCAGCCCCACCGCCCAGGGCCGCCGGGCGACCGCCGTGAAGTCCGGCGGGGTCAGCGTCAGCCCCATCGTGAACATCACCACGCCGAGCAGCCACGGCACCGCGGGCGCCCAGCCGGTGAAGTGCACCGGCCACAGCAGCCCGACCGCCCCCGCGGCGATCACCAGCAGCGGGAAGACCGTGACCGCCCGGCGGGCCGCCCGGTCGGAGGCGGGCAGCTCGCCCGGCGGGGCCGCGGCCGGCCGTTCCCGCTGTGCGTCCGGCTGTTGGTTGTTCTGCTCGATCGACACGGCGGCACCCTATCCGGGGTCTTCGTGTACAGGACAACAAGTTCCGGATCCTGGACGCGGGCCCGGATCCGGGCCGGGACCGGACGGGACCGGTCAACGGGCATCGCCCGAGAGGCGGGTGTCCTGTGACAGCGAACGTCGAGTGTGCGCCATCGAAGCTTCTGCTGCGGTGCGCGCGCGTGGCGAAGGGAAGGGGAGCGCTACCTCACCTGGTGCAGGTGAAGGCCTTGACCATCAGCGGAACGGGCCGTCGTCGGCGAAGGCGTGCACGGCGAAGCGTTTGCCCATCCTGCGGTATGCGGCGGCGGAAGGGTGCAGGCCGTCGGCAAGGTCGTCCACCTCGTCCGGGCCCAGCAGTGCGCGACCGTCGACATGGTGCAGGTGGGCATCGTGCGCTCGTCGGACCGCCACGATTCGGGCCAGTTCCTCGCGGACCACCTTCAGCGACAACGCCCCACGGACCACGTCGGCCGGGTCGCCCAGGGCTGTGATTCTCCCGTCCGGGCCCATCGCGGTCGGGCCGGGAGTCGCGTCGAGTGCCGGACAACTCACCGGGGACATCAGCAGCAACGGGGTGTCCGGGTGTCCGTCCCGGATCGTGTCGAGGAATCCGTGCACCGCCGGACCGAACGTCCGCAGCCGGAAGGTGGCCAGGGCCACGATGTTGATGCCCACCTTGAGGCTGATCAGGTCGGCGGGCATATCGCGGATCGTCCGGGCGACATACGGGTCCAGCATGTCGTTGCCCGGCTGGCTGAGGTTGATCACTTCCACTCCCCCGAGCGAAGCCGCCACCACCGGCCAGGTGCCGGTCGGGCCGTCGGCTTCGAGGCAGTGGCTGATGGAACTGCCGTGGTGCACCCAGCGGCGCCGACCGTCCGGCAGCGGTGCCAGCACCTCGCCGTCGGCACGTAGCGCCACCAGTTCCGTGGGCGTCTGCTGCGGCAGCCACAGCTCGACGTCCTTCATGCCGGTCGGCAGCCCGTCGAACCGTACGGTCCCCGGCTCCCCCGGGACCAGTCGCTGCGCGGCCCGGGGGCCCGCCATCCGCACCACATTGCCCATCGGCGCTTGACGGCGCCCGGCGTGGGCACCGTCCACCAGCAGTTCCAGCATCCCGGTCGGGCGAGGCTGGGGGTCCGTGTCGAGCTGCCCTGTGGAGGTGAGTACCTCGAACTCCAGCTCACGCGCATCGGTGCGGAACACAAGCCGCACCCCTGAAGGCATCACCGTCCCCCCGTAGACCGACGGGTCCTGGTACTGCTCCTTGGTCCACGCGGGCAACCGGCGAGGCATGACCCCCAGCTGCGTCCGCTCCAAGTCCAGCGCACCCCGTAACTCCACCGGCCCGCCCACCAGCGGGAATTCCCGCATCGCCACCGTCGCCGCTCCCCAACGCCCTCAGATCCGGATGCGTGTACGCACCCGCGAGTTATCCCACCGCCACCCTGACACACGAGCACTCATCGCCACTCACACTTCGTTGGCACGAGCGGGCCGCTCGTCATCCTTCCCTGGCACGGAACGGTGGTGTGGCTGTGACGGGGGAGATGCGGGGTGCCGCAGGAATCGAACCCGCGCACGGAAACCACCCTTTGGGATGAACTGACCTCACGTGGCTGCCCGTTCACCCTCGGTACGGACACGATGTGCGGGTCGATGTCGCCGGCCCGCGTGATGTCCCCCATTGGCGCGGCCGGCGACTCCATTTCTCTTGTGGGGGTTCCACACACGTGTCCACCAGTCCCACCCACTCCTCCGGTGCGCCCCGGCGCCTCGCCGCGGCCGTCGTCGCCACCGCGCTCACGGCAGGTCCCGCCGTGCTGCTCGGCGCCGCGCCGGCGCACGCCACCGGAGGGCACGGCCCGGCCCGGGGCAAGGCCGACGCGGTCGTCCTGCGCACCGGCCTGAACGTCGGCCTGCTCGACAAGACGGTCGACGTCCCGCTGAACGCCGTGCTGAACGAGGTGCACGCGCCCGCCTCGGCCGGCAAGACCGCGCTCACCGTGCGGCTCGACGGCATCGACCGGGGCCGCCCGTTCACCGTGCTGCGCGCCGACGCCGCCACCGCCCGCGCCACCACCGGCCACCGCAAGGCCGAGGGTTACGCCAACCTGCTGCATGCCAAGGTGCGGCTGCCCGGTCTGCCGCTGCTGTCCCTGATCGAGGTCCAGCAGGTCACCGCCAAGGCGGTGTGCGAGGCGGGCCACCGGCCCCGGGTCGAGGCCAACGTCCTCGGCCCCGTCCGCGTCCTCGGCAAGCAGGTCACGCTCACCGCGGGTGGCACCACGGACGTCAAGGTGCCGGGCGTGGGCGACGTACGGCTGGATCTGTCGCGCAAGAGCGTCACCGGGAAGACCGCCGCGGCCACCGCGCTCCAGCTGAACGTCTCGGTCAACCCGCTCAAGCTCAACGTCGCCGAGGTGCACGGCCGGGTCACCCTCGCCCACGCCGGCTGCACCGCCCCGGACGCCACCACCCCGCCCGCACACGGCGGTTCCGGCGGCACGACCGGAGGCAGCACGGGCGGCGGCGGCACCAACGGCGGTGGCACCAACGGCGGCGGGGGCGACAAGCCGGCCGGCGGCGGCACCGAGGTCAGCCGGTCCGGTGCCGGCAGGACCGGCCCCGACCTCGCCGAGACCGGCGGCAGTTCGGCCACCCCGTACCTCGCCGGCGGTGCCGGGCTGCTGGTCGCGGCCGGCGCCGGGGCCCTGGTCCTCACCCGCCGGCGCCGCGCCGCCGCCCCGCAGGGCGGCTGACGGCTCCGTACCCCCGTGCCGGTGCTGTGGGGGCATCGGCCGCGGGGTACGGCCCGGGGTGTGCCGGACGGACCGGAGGCGGCCCGTCCGGCACACCCCACCCCCGCCGGGGCCCGTCGGAAGCGAAGCGTGGTGCGACGGGACCCGGCGGGCCCGCACCCCGGCCCGCCGGCCCGGCTAGCCCAGCACCCCGGCCAGCGCCGTCACGAACCGGTCGGTGGTGGCCCGGTCCCGTACCGCCAGCCGCAGCCAGTCGGGCCCCAGGCCCGGGAAGGTGTCCCCGCGGCGGACCGCGAAACCCCGCGCCCGCAGGCCCTCCCGCACCCCGGCCGCGCCCGGCAGCCGCAGCAGGACGAACGGCCCCGCCGCCGGCCCGGCCACCCGGACCTCCCCGAACTCGCCCAGCCGGGCCAGCAGATGGGCCCGGTCCCGGGCGATCTCCTCGGCCGCCGCGGCGGCCTCCGCCAGCGCCGCCGGCGCACTGCACGCCTCCGCGGCGGCCAGCGCCGGACCGGACACCGGCCACAGCGGCTGGGCCCGCGCCAGGTCCGCCACCGTCCCGGGACCGGCCAGGACGTAGCCGATCCGCAGCCCCGCCAGCCCCCACGTCTTGGTCAGCGAGCGCAGCACCACCAGCCCCGGCAGATCCGTGCGCCCGGCCAGCGACTCCCGCTCACCGGGCACCGCGTCCATGAACGCCTCGTCCACCACCAGCGTCCGCCCGGGCCGCGCCAGGTGGGCCAGCGCTGCCGCCGGGTGCAGCACCGAGGTGGGATTGGTGGGGTTGCCGACCACGACCAGATCGGCGTCCTCCGGCACCGCGTCCGGATCCAGCCGGAATCCGTCCCGTTCGGAGAGGACCACCCGCTCCACGGTGTGCCCGGCGTCCCGCAGCGCCGCCTCCGGTTCGGTGAACTGCGGGTGCACCACCACCGGTCGGCGGGCCCGCACGGTCCGCGCCAGCAGCACGAACGCCTCCGCCGCGCCGGACGTCAGCAGCACCCGCTCCACGGGCAGCCCGTGCCGCCCGGCCACCGCCCGGCGCGCCGCCCGGCCGTCCGGATAGGCGGCCAGCGAGTCCAGCGACGCGGTGAGGCGCGCCTTGAGCCACGCCGGGGGAGTGCCGGCCCGGACGTTGACCGCCAGATCCGTCAACGCGCCGCCGTCACCCCGCACTTCGGCATCGCCGTGGTGCCGCAGATCGGGCTCGTCCGGCGCGGCGGGGGAGGGGCCGTCCGGGGCGGGAGCGGGCGCGGCGGGGCCGGAGCCGTGCCGCCGGACCGCATCGGTGGGCGCCGGCATGCTCACCGCTCCCCGGCGCCCGCCGCCACCCGCTGCGGGCCGTACGGGTCCCCGTCGTCCGCCGCCCGGTCGCCGGCCGGCAGCGCGCCGCCGGCCACCGCCGCGCGGTAGCGCGCCATGACCACCTCGGCCACCTCGGGCCCGGTGCCGAGCACCTGGGCACCGAACACCTCGATGTCCGGGTGCGCCGCGGCCCAGCCCTCGGTCTGCATCCACGCCCGCTCCACCGGACCGTCGGCGAAGAAGGCGTACGGCAGGACCACGACCCGGGCCGGACCGGCCGCGCCCGGGACCGGCCCGGCCAGCGCCCGGCAGCGGTCCAGCCCGGCCGGTACGTCCGGCGCGGTCTGCCCGACGAACGCGGTCTCCACGCCCGCGAATCCGCGGCCCTCCCAGAGCAGCCGGGCGGCCCGCGCCACCTCGGCGTTGGCCTGCGGATCGCTCGCCCCGCGCCCCACCAGCAGCACCGTGGTCCGGGCCCGGTCCTGCGGGGTACGGGCGCCGGCGCCCAGCGCCTCCTCCAGCCGCCGCTCCAGCACGTCCAGCAGCCGCGGGTCCGGACCGGGCGCCGCGGCGCAGACCGGGCGCAGGCCCGGGTGCCCGGCGGCCGCGCGCTCCAGCGCCGCGGCCAGGGTCTCGGTCCCCGCACCGGTCGGCGCCAGCAGCAGCGGTACCGCGACGAGTTCGGTCACCCCCCGCCCGGCCAGCGCGTCCACGGCGTCGGCCAGCGGCACCGGCGAACCCGGGGCGCCGAAGAACCCGCCGGCGACCGGGACCTCGGGGTGCCGCTCGCCGACCGCGCGCACCAGCGCGCGCAGGGCCTCGGCCGCGCCGTCGTCACGGGCGCCGTGACCGGCGATGAGCAGTGCGGGAGGGGTGGTCACGGGGTCTCCTTGCTACCGGTGTCTTCGCCGTCGGGCGCCTTGTCGTCGATGACCGGCCGCCGCCGCTCGGTGCCACGGTGGGGTGGGTCGGGGGAGGTCATGACGATATCGGCACCGGGCGAGGGGGCGGCGGCCGCTCCCTCCCTACCAGCGGTAAGGGCACCGTGCGGCGTTACTGCCGCCAGCGCGAGCGCACAGGTCGCCCGGCCCGCCGGCGACTTCCGCTTGCCGGCGAGCAGTTCGGCACCCGGCCCGGCGGCCAGCAGCGCGGCCGCCTCGGCCACGCTCGCCGTCCCCGCGGCGGCCGCCACCACCGCGGACGGATCCGGCACCGGCACGGCCGCCAGCGCCGCCGCCGGGAACGACCGCAACGGCACCCCCAGCCGCCGCGCCGCCGCCGTCAGTCCGGGCTCGTCCGCCCTCGCCGCCACCGTCGCCAGCGCCAGCACCGGATCCCCGGCACACCCCGCCGCGGTGCGGGCCGCCGCGATCAGCTCCAGGACCTCGGACGCCGGCACCCCGCGGCGCGCCCCCACGCCCACCACCAGGGCCGCCCGCCCGCCCCGCACACCGGCCGTCCGGCGGCTCATACCGCGCCGGCTCCCGGCCCGAACTCCACCCGGCCGTACCGCCCTTCCACGACCGCGGTCAGCTGCACGACCGGCCCGGCGGAGAGTTCCCCCGGCCAACGGACGCCGAGCGCCGCCCACTCGGCCCGGGCCGCCGCCGGGTCGGGATGCACCGCCCGCAGCGCGACCAGCGGCACCACCGGGAGCCCGGCGGACGGATGCGGGGTGCTGCCCCAGTCCAGCAGGAACGGCGCCAGAGCGCCGCCGGCCCCCGGCGGCGTCAACTGCCAGGCGAGCCGGCCGCCGTCCGGTGTCCGGCGGGACATCGCCACCGCGTCGCCCGGGTCGTGGCCGCGCGCCCGTGCCGCGGCCACCCGGGCCGCGATCCCGGTGACCCGGACCGCCCAGGTGACCAGCCGCGGCCCGGTCAGCGCGTCGATGCCGAACCACCGCGGCCCGTCGGGCGCGGGCTGCTCCGGATCGGGCCCGATGATCTCCAGGTACGCCCCGCCGCCCAGCCCCAGCAGATGGTTGCGGGTCCCGCGGCCCGGATGGCTGCCGCCCGGCACCGGCCGTACGCCGGTCAGTGCGGCCACCTCGGCGACGGTCGCCGCGAGATCGGGGGTGGCGAGGACGAGGTGGTCGAGGACGGCCGGCGGCCCGTCCGTACCCGACCCGCCGGTCATGGTGCGGCCACCGGTGCCCGGCGCGCCGCGCCCGCCACCAGCCGCGCCGCCAGCGACGGTTCCGCCGCCCAGTGCACATGCAGGTACGAGGCGTGCACCCCGCCGGTCACGAAGCCCTCCACCCGCCGCTCCGGGTGCGTCAGCCCCCAGGCCGGCCGGGAGCCCGCACCCGGCTCCAGCACCGTGCGGTGGAACTCGTGACCGCGCACCCGGGTCCCGGCCGCGGCCAGCGCGTTGTCCGCCAGCGCCACCGCCTCCCGGTAGCCCAGCGTGAGGCGTTCGGTCATCCGGGCCTCGGCGGGCAGCACCCCGCACATCGGCTTCCCGTCGATCGCCCGGGACAGGTACAGCAGCCCGGCGCACTCGGCCGACACCGGCGCCCCCGAGGCGGCCAGACGGGCCACCGCGGCGCGCAGCGGTGCGTTCGCCGACAGGTCCGGCGCGTACACCTCCGGGAAGCCGCCGCCGATCACCAACCCGCGCGTACCGGGCGGCAGTTGCTCGTCCCGCAGCGGATCGAACGGCACCACCTCGGCGCCCGCCGCGGTCAGCAGCTCGGCGTGCTCGGCGTACGCGAACGTGAACGCGGCGCCGCCCGCGACGGCGATCACCGGCCGGTCCCCGGACGCGTCCGCCCGGACCTCCGCCGCCGGGTCCCAGGGCGCGTCCGGCAGCTCCGGCACCGTCCGCGCCAGCGCCAGCAGCGCCGTCAGGTCGCAGCCCTCGCGCACCCGCGCGGCCAGCTCCCGCACCGACGCAAGGGCCTCGGCCCGGCGTTCGGCCACCGGCACCAGCCCCAGGTGCCGGGACGGCGTACCGGCCCGGCCGTCCCGCCGCAGCGCACCCAGCACCGGCACGCCGGAGGACTCCATCGCCTCCCGCAGCAGCGCCTCGTGCCGGTCCGAACCGACCTTGTTCAGGATCACCCCGGCCAGCCGCACCTCCGGGTCCCACGACGCGAAGCCGTGCACCAGCGCGGCCACCGACCGGGACTGCGAGGAGGCGTCCACCACCAGCACCACCGGCGCCCGCAGCAGCTTCGCCACCTGAGCCGTCGATGACAGCTCGCCCATGCCGGACGCCCCGTCGAACAGCCCCATCACGCCCTCGACGACCGCCAGGTCCGCGCCCGCCGCCCCGTGCAGGAACAGCGGCGCGACCCGGTCCGGACCGCACAGGTACGCGTCGAGGTTGCGGCCCGGGCGGCCGGTCGCCAGGGAGTGGTAGCCCGGATCGATGTAGTCCGGGCCCACCTTGTGCGGCGAGACCGCGAGTCCCGCCTCGGCGAACGCCGCCATCAGACCGGTGGCCACGGTGGTCTTCCCGGCCCCGGACGACGGTGCGGCGATCACCAGCCGGGGAACGGCGCCCGCGCCGCTCATGCTGCACCCACCTTGCTCACCACTCGATGCCCCGCTGGCCCTTCTGGCCCGCGTCCATCGGGTGCTTGACCTTCGTCATGTCGGTGACCAGGTCGGCCACGTCGCACAGCGCCTGCGGGGCGTTCCGGCCGGTGATCACCACGTGCTGGGTGCCGGGCCGGTCGCGCAGCACCGAGACCACCTCGTCGGTGTCCACCCAGCCCCAGTGCAGCGGGTAGGCGAACTCGTCGAGGACGTACAGCTTGTAGGTCTCCGCGGCGAGGTCCCGCTTGACCTGCTCCCAGCCCTCGCGGGCCGCCTCCTCGTTGCTGAACTGCGAGTCGCGCTGCACCCACGACCAGCCCTCGCCCATCTTGTGCCAGGCGACCGTGCCGCCCTCACCGGAGTCGCCGAGCACCCGCAGCGCCCGCTCCTCGCCGACCTTCCACTTCGCCGACTTCACGAACTGGAACACCCCGACCGGCCAGCCCTGGTTCCAGGCCCGCATCGCCAGCCCGAAGGCGGCGGTCGACTTGCCCTTGCCCAGACCCGTGTGGACCAGCACCAGCGGCCGGTTGCGGCGCTGGCGGGTGGTGAGCCCGTCGTTCGGTACGACGGACGGTTGTCCCTGCGGCATTACGCGGCCTTCCTGTTGCCGTGAACGGTCCTTGTGCCCTGAACGGTGCGTACGAGCGCGGAGACGCTGTCCGCGCGCAGTGCGTCGAGGGTGACGGCGGTGCCGGCGAGGTCCCGGGCCAGCTCACCGGCCAGGCCCAGCCGTACCGGCCCGGCCTCGCAGTCCACGACGACCGAGGCGGTGCCGTCGGCGGCCAGCAGCCGCGCCGCGCGGGCGGCCCGGATGCGCGGCTCGGGGCCGCCGGTGGCCCGCCCGTCGGTGACGACGACCAGCAGCGGGCGGCGCGCGGGGTCCCGCATCCGCTCCACCCGCAGCACGTCGTGCGCCGCGAGCAGCCCCTCGGCCAGCGGGGTGCGGCCCCCGGTGGGCAGCGACGCGAGCCGCGCCGCACCGGCCTCGACCGACGACGTCGGGGGCAGCGCGACCTCGGCGCCGGCGCCCCGGAACGTGATCATGCCGATCTTGTCGCGCCGCTGGTAGGCGTCGAGCAGCAGCGAGAGCACCGCGCCCTTGACCGCGCTCATCCGCTTGCGCGCCGCCATCGATCCCGAGGCGTCCACGACGAACAGGACCAGATTGCCCTCCCGCCCCTCGCGCACCGCCTCACGCAGATCGTCCCGGCGCACCAGCAGCCCGGTGCCGTGCCGCCCGCGCGCCTTCTGGTGGGGCGCCGCGGCCTGCACCGTGGCCGCCAGGTGCAGCTTGCCCAGCGTGCCCTGGGGACGGCGGGCCCCGGTCGTCCGGCCGTGTGCGGTACGGGCCCGGGAGCGGCGGCCGTCGGCGCCCTCGCCCAGCCCCGGCACGTCCAGCCGCCGGGCCTTGAACGGCTCGTCGGCCGCCACCGCCGGCCTCTCCGCGGCCGCACCGCCCGGCGGCTGCGGCCGGGCCCCGGCCTCGTCCCCGGACGCCTCGGGCACGGACTCGGGCGCCTGCGGGGCCTCCTGCTCACGCTGCTGCGGCAGTCCGTCCCCCGGCGGCACCGACGCCTCCTGGGGGCCGCCCTCCTGGGGACCGCCCTCCTGCGGCGGCAGCCCGCCGCCCGGACCGCCCCCGTCGGGCCCGCCGTCCGGACCGTCCGGCTCCGGATCGTCCCCGCCGTCCGCCGGGTCGTCCTCCCCGGCGAACTCCTCCAGCGTCCGGTCGAGCTTGTCCTCGTCGAGGCCCGGGGCGTCGAACGGGTTGCGGCGCCGGCGGTGCGGCAGCGCCAGCAGCGCCGCCTGCCGCACGTCCTCCTCCCGGACCTCCGTCCGCCCGGCCCACGCGGCCAGCGCGGTGGCGGTCCGCGCCATCACGATGTCCGCGCGCATCCCGTCCACCTCGAACGCCGCACAGGTCGCCGCGATCTGCCGCAGCGCCGCGTCGCCCAGCACCACCTCCGGCAGCAACTCCCGCGCCGCGGCGATCCGTTGCCGCAGCGCGTCCTCCTCGGCCGCCCAGCGCGCCACGAACCCGGCCGGATCGGCGTCGTACGCCAGCCGCCGCCGGACCACCTCCACCCGCTGCGCCGGCTCCCGGGAGGCCGCGACCTCGACCGTCAGCCCGAACCGGTCCAGCAACTGCGGCCGCAGCTCGCCCTCTTCGGGGTTCATGGTCCCGACCAGCAGGAAACGGGAGGCGTGCCGGACGGAGACGCCCTCGCGCTCCACGTAGGAGGCACCCATGGCGGCGGCGTCCAGCAGCAAATCGACCAAGTGGTCGTGGAGCAGGTTGACCTCGTCCACGTACAGGATGCCGCGGTGCGCGTCCGCCAGCAGACCCGGCTCGAAGGCCTTCACGCCCTCCGACAGGGCCCGTTCGATGTCCAGGGCGCCCACGAGGCGGTCCTCGGAGGCGCCGACCGGCAGCTCCACCATCCGCGTCGGACGGCTCTCCGCGGCACCGGACCCGTGCGGCCCGTCGGGACAGCCGGGGTCGGGCGCGGCGGGGGCGCAGGCGAAGCGGCAGCCGGCCACCACGTCCACGGCCGGCATCAGCGCCGACAGGGCGCGCACCGCGGTGGACTTCGCGGTGCCCTTCTCGCCGCGGACCAGCACCCCGCCGACCGCCGGGCTCACCGCGTTCAGCAGCAGCCCCAGCCGCAGGTCGTCCATGCCGACGACCGCGGTGAAGGGGTACTGCCAGGTGGTGTTGTGCGCGCTCGTCATGCTGTGTCGTCCTCCACGTCGCCGGCCGGCCGATGTCCCGTCCCTTGCGTACCCCTCATGGCGCCCCCGGAGGCACGAACGGCAGCCCCTCCGGCACCCCCTTCTCGATCAGCCGCAGCAGCGCTCCGGTGTCCGCGTGCTCCTCGATCAGATCGCCCAGCCGGTCCAGCTGCTCCTCGCGCAGCGCGCCGAAGCGGGTGTCCGGGGCCGGGACGAACGCCCGGCCGGCGTCCGCCGCCACCCGCCGCAGGAAGGCCCGGCGGAAGGCGTCGCTCTCCAGCGAACCGTGCCAGTGCGTGCCCCATACGGAGCCGACCCGGCAGCCGTCGAGAGCGTTCCCCCGGCCGTCGGTCATGAACGCCGCGTCCCCACCCGTCACTTCGGCGACGCCGTGGTGGATCTCGTAGCCCTCCACCGCCTCGCCGAGCGCCTCGCCCACCGGCCGGGCGAGCGTCTTCTCCACCGCGAAACGGACCCGTACGGGCAGCAGCCCGAGGCCCTCGACGGCGCCCGCCCTCGACTCGACCTCGTCGTCGATGTGCTCGCCGAGCATCTGGTAGCCGCCGCAGATGCCCAGCACCGGGCGGCCCTCGGCGGCCCGCCGGGCGACCGCGTCCGCCAGCCCGCGCTCGCGCAGCCAGGCCAGCGCGCTGACCGTGCCGCGGGTGCCCGGCAGCACCACCAGGTCCGCGTCGGCCAGTTCCTCCGGCCGGTCCACGAACCGCACCACCACGCCCGGTTCGGCGGCCAGCGCGTCCACGTCGGTGAAGTTCGACATCAGCGGGACGGCGCAGACCGCCACCCGCAGCACGTCCGCGCCGTGCGGTGGGGCCACCACGCTCTCCCGCACCGTGCCGCGCAGCGAGACGCGGAGGCCGTCCTCCTCGTCGATGCCGAGCCCGTGCGCGTACGGCAGCACGCCCAGCGTCGGCCGCCCGGTCAGCTGCCGCAGCATGTCCAGACCGGGCTCCAGCAGCGTCACATCGCCCCGGAACTTGTTGACCAAGTACCCCGCGACCAGCGCCTGGTCCTCCTTCGACAGCAGCGCCGTGGTGCCGAAGAAGGACGCGAAGACGCCGCCGCGGTCGATGTCGCCGACCACCACGACCGGTATCCGGGCCGCTCGGGCGATGCCCATGTTCACGATGTCGGTGCGGCGCAGATTGATCTCGGCGGGGCTGCCCGCGCCCTCACAGATGACGGCGTCGTGCGTGCGGCGCAGCTCGGTGAGGCAGTCGGTGACCGTCCCCAGCAACTGCTCCCGCCCGCCCGCGTGCGACGTCTCCCCGGGGGACGACCCCCCGGCCCGACCGAAATACCCGCGCGCGCTCATCTCACCCACCGGCCTGCCCAGCAGCACCACCTGGCTGCTGCGGTCGCCGCCCGGCTTGAGCAGGACCGGGTTCATCAGCGCGGTCGGTTCGACCCGGGCCGCGGCGGCCTGCATCGCCTGCGCCCGGCCGATCTCCGCGCCCTCCCGGGTGACGAACGAATTGAGCGACATGTTCTGCGCCTTGAAGGGCGCCACCTTCACGCCCTGCCGGACCAGCCAGCGGCAGATCCCCGCCGTCACCACGCTCTTGCCCGCGTCGGACGTCGTACCGGCGACCAGCAGCCCGCCGCCGAGCCCCCCGGCCGTCCCGCCTTGCCCGTTCACCGGCGCTTCCTCCCGCTCGTGCCCCTGTTGCCCGCGACCTTCTGCCGTACCGCGCCCGCCGTCAGCCGTCCCGCCACCGTCGCCACCAGCGCCAGCGCGCTCACCCGCCGCGAGAGCCGCACCGCCCGCTCGATGTCCGCCACCACGGGCGGCCGCGCCGCACCGTTGAGCACCGGACGGTGCTCCACCCGTCCGCCGTACGCCAGCGTGCCGCCCAGCCGCACGCCCAGCGCACCCGCGAACGACGCCTCCACCGGGCCCGCGTTGGGGCTCGGATGCGCCCCGCCGTCCGCCCGCCAGGCCGCCAGCGCACCGCGCCGGCCGGGGCCCGCGAGCACGGTCAGCGCGGCGGTCAGCCGGGAGCCGGGCCAGCCGGCGACGTCGTCGAGCCGGGCCGCCGCCCAGCCGAACCGCCGGTAGCGCGCGGACTTGTGACCCACCATCGCGTCCAGGGTGTTCACCGCCCGGAACGCCACCAGACCGGGCACCCCGCCGAACGCACCCCACACCAGGGCGCCCACCACCGCGTCCGAGGTGTTCTCGGCCACCGACTCCACCACCGCGCGGGCCATCTGCGGCCCGTCCAGCGCCTCGGGATCGCGGCCGCACAGATGCGGCAGCCGCTCCCGTGCCACGTCCAGATCGCCCGCTTCCAGCGCACCGCCGACGGCCCGCGCCTCCCGGCCCAGCGAGGTGCCGCCCAGCACCGCCCAGACGGTGGCCGCGGTCAGCGCCACCCGGGCGCCGCGGCGGTGCCGTACGGCCCGCTCCAGCAGCGCCGCGCCGGCCGCCGCACCGCCCGCGCACAGCACGGCGTGGGCCGCGCCGCGGCCCCGGTGGTCGCGCCACAGCCGGCGCTCGACGGCGGCGGCGGCCCGGCCGAACGCGGCCACCGGATGGCCGCGCCGAGGGTCCGCCGCGATCAGGTCGCCGAGGAAGCCGAGAGCCGCGCCGCACGCATATCC
The DNA here is from genome assembly GCF_043202395.1 of Streptomyces sp. NPDC048197. Classification (NCBI taxonomy): domain Bacteria; kingdom Bacillati; phylum Actinomycetota; class Actinomycetes; order Kitasatosporales; family Streptomycetaceae; genus Streptomyces; species Streptomyces sp. NPDC048197. Next base: position 14,539 of record NZ_JBIDAJ010000003.1, on the reverse strand, counting down.
CGCGTGTTCGCCGCGCATCGGATCAGGCCGCCGTCGGTCCTCGAAGGGGCCCTGCGGCAGCGGGCAGTGGGGGGCGGGGCGGGCGGCCGGGCATGGCGTTGTGTCCTCACTCAGGGTCCTCGCCCTGGCTCGACGTGACGGCGACCAGAGTCTCCTGGCTCCCGGATCGGCGTGTCCCCCGGCCTTCCCGCCCGTACGTCGGTACGGACCGTGGCCCTCGTCGGAGGAACGCTCCCCGGTGACAGTGGCGGGACCGCGCCGGATTCTCACCGGACTTCCTCATCTGTCGCCGATTGGCCCCGGCAGTCCACCACGGTCCGCGAGGCCCGTCAACTCGCCCTTGACCTGCGACGCTGCCCGATGGCAGGCCCTGTGGCGCACGCCACAGGGTGGCGGTGGCGTCACGGACGGTTGCCCCCGTCCCTGATTCCACGTCACTATCTGGTGCACGGTGGCGAAGGGGCCGCCGGAAGGGGGCTGGGGGATGCCGGAGCACGTCGACCACCACGAGGACCGTCAGGAGATCCGTTTCAGGGTCACCGGGACGGACAATCCGCAGCAGGACCTCGACGACCTCCGGGCCTGGCTGGAGCGCGAACCCTGGCTGAGCCGCCGGGAACACACCTGGGAACACCGGCCGCAGCCCCCGCACCGCACGGACGGCGGGGACGAACCGGGCCCCGCCGACATGGCCGTGGGCGTGGACGACCTGATCCTGGTCATCGTCGGCGCGATCGTCACCGAGGTCGCCAAGGGAATGAGCATCGCCGTGCGGGAATGGCTGCGGCGCCGCAAGGAGGAGCGCGCCGCCGGCGAGGAACCCGCCGTCGAGGTCGTCGGCGACGGCGGTCCCGCACGCCCCGATCCCGGCAGCCCGGCGCACGAGAGTGGCAGCACCGGCGAGGACTGAGCCGGATGTCCGAATACGACGCGCGGGGAAAGACCAACCGGGCGCTGCTGATCGGTGTCCACGACTACGCCACGCTGGACGACCTGCCCGCGGTGCGGGACAACCCCGCCAAGCTGGCCCGCGCCCTGACGGCCACCGACCTGTTCACCACCGACGAGGTCAGGTTCTGCGAGCCGATCGAGCCCGAGGAGCTGAGCCAGGCGCTCAAGACCGTCGTCGACGAGGCCCGCGGCCTGCTGCTGGTGTACTTCGCCGGCCACGGCTGGGTCGGCAGCGACGGCGGCGACCTGCAGCTGATGGTGGGCGCCTCGGTGTCCCGGCAGAGCCACACCACCGTCTCCTGGCAGGACGCGGTGCTCTCCTGCCTCGACAGCGCCCGCGCCGAACGCATCGTGATCATCCTGGAGTGCTGCTACGCGGGCAACGCCGGCGGCGCCTTCGGCGCCCACCGCAAACCCATGTCGCTGCTGATGGCCGCCCAGCCCAACCGCCGGATCTTCAGCGGGGAGGAACCGGCCGGCGGCACCGTTTTCAACCGGGCCCTGGTGCAGATCCTGGAAAACGGCATCCCTGGAAGGCGGTTCGTCACCTTCGAGGACCTGGTACGGGAGCTGCGGGTCCGGCTCGCCGGTGAGCGGACGCCGATGGGCGACGTGTGGGAGCCCCGGTCGGCGAAACAGAACACCGTCGACGACGTCGTACTGTCCTTCGCCACCCCCGAGGTCCCGCTGCCGACCCCGCCCCGGGCCCGCTTACGCCGCCACTTCAACGAGTACGTCCGGCCCCGCCTGAAACCGCTGCTCGCCTGCCTCACCGTGCTCGTCCTGATCGCCACCGGACTCGTCGTCCGGCAGCTGCTGCAGCCGCTGCCGAACTGCCCGCCCGCCCTCGAACTGCGGCTGCTCACCGCGCCGGAGGCCGAACCGACCCTGCGCCAGGCCGCGTTCGACTACGAGATGTCCGAGGCCAACACCCGCCCGCTGCAGGGCGAGGGCGACCTCCCGGCGGGCTGCCGGCGCGCCCAGATCACCGTCTACTCCGCCGCCAAGGACCAGATCGACCAGGGCTTCGCCGCCGCCGTCCGCTGGCAGGGCGAGGCCCGCGGCACCGGCCCGGGCGAGCCGGACGACAAGGGCACCGATCCGCTCTACCGGCCCGGCCCGCAACCCGACCTGTGGATCCCCGAATCCACCGCCGACTACGAGGAGGCCCGCCGCGGCATGCCCGCCACAGGCTCCCCGGCGACGCTGCACAACACCGGGCCGGTCGCCTACAGCCCGCTGGTCGTCGGCATCCCCGCCGGCAAGCGGCCGGCCGACGTCCAGAGGGTGGGCGCCTCCTGGCAGGACCTGCTCACCGGCACCGACAGCGGCCACCAGGACCTCAAACTGCTGCGCCCCAGCCCGGTCTTGTCCGGCACCGGCCTGCTGCACACCATCGGCCTCTACCTCGCCAACGACGGCTCGCACATCGGCTCCGCCGGCTCCCCGGACCCGGCCCTCGCCGAGGGCGCCGAGCAGCGGCTCTCCGCCCCGGGCAGCCAGTACGCCGACAGCACCGAGCTGCTGTGCTCACTGCGCCCGGCCACCGGCCCCGGCCCCGACACCACTGCCACCGCCACCGGCCAGGCCCCCGCCGGCGCCGGCCGCGGCGACCGCTCGGCACCGCTGGTCTCCGAGAAGTCCCTGACCGACTACAACCTCGGCCGGGCGATCGGCAGTTGTCCCGCCCTGTCCGGCCCGCTCGCCCCGGACGACCGCTACGTCGCGTACTACCCCAAGAACGTCCCGGCGCTCGACCACCCGCTGATCCGCGTCGACTGGCGCGGCGCCACGGACGCCACCGCACGGCAGGCCGCGGTCGACCGCTTCGCCGACTGGCTGCGCGCCCCGGACGGCGGCCGGCCGGTGCTCACCGCGCAGGGCTACCGCCCGGTCCCCGGCAAGGACGGCACGGCCCCCGCGCCGGCGCCGGACTCCCCGCTGCGCAGCAGCCGCGCCAACGCCGACCTCGACGCCCCCGTCGTCCCCTTCGCGGCCGGCACCGAGCAGGTCGCCCGGGTCCTCGACGGCTACGACAAGGCGCAGCGGCCCAGCCGGCTGCTCCTCCTCATGGACACCTCCACCTCGATGGCCGACGACGGCAAGCTCCCGGTCGCCCTCGGCGCCGCGGGCCGCGCCCTGGAGATGGTCGGCGCCCGCCACACCTACGGCCTGTGGACCTTCCCCGACCGCGCCCACCCCGGCGATCCGGACGCGGTGCGCCGGGTCGTCCGTCTGGGCACGGTCGACCCGGCGCACGGCAAGGCCGCCCTGGACAAGATCGCCAAGGGTGACCTGGTCGACCACGGCGCCGCGATGGAGGAGGCGCTGACCGCCGCCGTACGGGAGATGAAGAAGTCGTCCGGCAGCAACCAGGCCATCGTGCTGATCATGGACGAGGACGACGGCCGGCTGCGGCGCGCGGCGGGTGTCGAGCAGCGGCTGACCGCGCTGTTGAAGGAGAAGCCCGCGGTGCCGGTGCTGACGCTGGTGCTGGGCAGGGCCGGCTGCGACAACTTCGCCCTCCAGGGGCTGGCCGGCGCCTCACGGGGACAGTGCGTGCCCGGCGGCCCGCAGGCGCCCGACCTGCTGGCCGGCCTGATCGCGTCCATCGGTACCGCGGGCAAGGAGGACCGGTGAGGAACCCCCGTAGGCCCTGGCCGGCCGCCGCGCTCGCCCTGACGCTGACCGCGGCGGTCTCCGGCTGCACCTCCGACTCCGGACCCGGTCCCGAGAAGGGCCCGATCGTCCTGGCCACCGGCAGCGACCTCAGCAGCACCGGCGTCCGCCAGGAGCTCATCCACGCCTTCGAGCGGCGCACCGGCCGTTCGGTGCGGATCGTCAAACTGCCGGACACCGCCGACGGCCAGCGCAGCCAGCTGCTGGCCGCCGGCCAGTCCGGCAGCGGCGCCTATGACGTGCTCAACCTCGACGTGGCCTGGACCGCGGAGTTCGCCGAGGCGGGTGTCATCCGCCCCTGGGGCGCGAGTCTGGACGGCGACTTCCTCGACAGCGTGGTCAAGACCGTCGAGTACGACGACAAGATCTGGGCCGTCCCCTTCAACACCGACGCCGGCCTGCTCTACTACCGCAAGGACATCCTCACCAAGTACGGCCACCATCCCCAACCGCCCGACAACTGGGGCGCGTTGAAGGAGCTGGCCACCGCGGTCACCGCCGCGTACAACCGCGAGCTCGCCCGCACGGCCACGGACGGCAAGGTCCCCGAGGACAAGAAGATGTACGGCATGGTCGCCCAGCTGCGGCCCTACGAGGGCCTGACCGTCAACACCCTGGAGTCCGCGTGGGCCACCGGCGGCGACCCGGACGCCACCAGCTTCACCAAGGGCGAGCAGGTCGGCGCCCTCCAGCTGGGCGTCGCGGACCTCAAGGACCGGCTGGACACGATCATGCCGCACGCGGCCATGACGATGGACGAGACGGAGAGCCGCCGCTGGTTCGCCGACGGCCGGGCGCTGTTCATGCGCAACTGGCCGGTGGAGTACGCCTCGGTCGCCGAGAAGCTCACCCCCGGCGTGAAGTTCGACGTCGCCGAGCTGCCGGCCCGGGCCGCCGACGGCAAGCGGATGTCCGTCCTGGGCGGGCAGAACCTGGCGGTCTCCGCCGGCAGCAAGCGGCCGGAGGGCGCCCGCGCGCTGATCGAGGCGCTCACCGGCCCGGCGAGTGAACGCTGTCTGCTGGAACGGGGGTTCGCAGCGACCCGCGACTCGGCGTACCGCGAGGCGGGCAAGGCGCCGGTCTGCCCGCTGCCGCCCGAGCACGGCGAGCACGGCGCCACCGGGCAGCCCTGGCCCGGCCAGGAGCCGCCGTACACCAAGACGCTGTACGCGGCGCTGCTGGCGGCCGAACCGCGCCCGCGCAGCGCCCACTACCAGACCTTCAGCAAGGTCGTGCAGATCCGGGTCTCGGAGTACCTGGGCAGCCCCGGCGGTACGGCCATCGCCGACGAGCTGGCCCGCGAGGCCGACGAGGCGCTCAGCGGGCGCGGCGCACAACGGACGAGGCGCCCGGCCGAGGACGGCTGATGCCGCCTTCCGCCGGGCGCCTCGCGCCGTCGGTGCTGCCGTCGGGTGCCGGTCAGGCAGCGACGATCAGGTAGATGCCGTAGGCCACGGCCGCCGCGCACAGGGCGAAGGCGACCAGCGCACCGGTCCGCGCTCCCGCGCCGGGTGCGGTCGCGGCAGCTGCCTCGCCCTCCCGGACCGGCTTGCGGGAGGTGCCGACGATGCCGACGGTGAAGAGGCCCACCAGGCCGACCGTCACCACGAGGGTGACGCCGAAGACCTGGCCGAGAGCTGCCCAGTCGATGGTCATGGGGTTCCTTGGGTGAGAGCCGTTAGCGGGTGACCGTCGCGGCCTGGGCGCGCGGGGCGGGGGTGGTCGGGGTGCCGGTGGCGGCGGCCAGGTCCGGCACCGCGGTGTCGGCCGGGGCGTCGGCCGGCGGGGCCGGGTGGCCGGCCGGGGGAGGGGAGACGGCGCGCAGCGCGGCGGTCACCACGCCCACCGGTTCGGCGGCCGGGCCCTCGTTGACGTTGGTGTGGTCGATCGGCTTGCGCCGGGAGGCGGCCCAGATGGCGCCGCAGACGCCCAGTGCGAGGACCGCCACCGCGCCCACGCCCCAGGTGCCCTGACCGGCCAGGAACGCGGCGCCCGCGGCGACCGCACCGGCGGCCGGCAGGGTCAGGGCCCAGGCGGCGACCATCCGGCCGGCCGTGGACCAGCGCACCACGCCGCCCTTGCGGCCCAGGCCGGAGCCCATCACGGAGCCGGAGCAGACCTGGGTGGTGGAGAGCGCGAAGCCGAGGTGGGAGGAGGCCAGGATGGTGGCCGCGGCGCCGGTCTGGGCGGCGAAGCCCTGCGGCGGCTGGATGTCGGTGATGCCCTTGCCCATCGTGCGGATGATCCGCCAGCCGCCCAGGTACGTGCCGAGCGCGATGGCCAGGCCGGCCGAGGCGATGACCCACAGCGGCGGGTCGGCGTGCGGGGCGACGACCCCGCCGGTGATCAGCGCGAGGGTGATCACGCCCATCGTCTTCTGGGCGTCGTTGGTGCCGTGGGCGAGGGAGACCAGGGCGGCCGAGGCGATCTGCCCGGCGCGGTAGCCCTTGGCGGTGTCGGCCTCGTCGCGGCCGCGGGTCAGACGGTAGGTGAGCCGGGTCGCCGCCATCGAGGCCAGGCCCGCGACGAACGGGGCGGCCACCGCCGGGATCAGGACCTTCATCACCACGGCCTCGCCGTGCACGCCGTGGGTGCCGACGGACACCAGGGTGGCGCCGATGAGGCCGCCGAAGAGTGCGTGGGAGGAACTGGAGGGCAGGCCCGCGAGCCAGGTGACCAGGTTCCAGACGATCGCGCCGACCAGGCCGGCGAAGATCACCTCCGGTCTGATGCCGGAGGCTTCGTCGATGATGCCGCCGGAGATGGTCTTGGCCACCTCGACGGAGAGGAACGCGCCGACAAGATTGAGGACTGCCGACATCGCCACCGCGGTCTTGGGTCGCAATGCCCCGGTGGAAATGGTGGTGGCCATTGCGTTGGCCGTGTCGTGGAAGCCGTTCGTAAAGTCGAACACCAAGGCCGTGACGATCACGATCCCGATGAGAAGCGTGATGTGTTCCATTCACCCAGGCAATCAGTTCGAAGGTCAGTGTCGCTCGGAACGTACGGAGGGCGGGTGAACGGAAGGTGAACTGGGCCGGGCGCGATGATGACGCCCCCGCACTGTTCACGCGGAGGCGCCTCCGCTGTCACTTTCGTCTCACCCGTCGGTGAACTTCCTGGGCTACGCCGGTCCGCAGCCGGTCGTGACGCGCATGACAAAGCGAAGGTAACGGATCACCCGCCCAAGACGGTCGATCCCCGGCCAATCCCCCTCGATACCTCAGGTATCCCCATATGGCGGATACCGGTCCGGCGGGCCCCCGGCGTACCCTTCCCCGGCCTGCTCGTACGGTGGCGCGCACTGCATCCGCACTCGCCGCACCGCGCCGGAGGACCCCATGAAGGACCGTCCCGACCCGCTCGCCGCCGCCTGGAGCGACCTGATCGACACCGCCCGCAGAACCGTCGCCGACGGCCTGGTCGTCGGCACCTCGGGCAACGTCTCGTGCCGCCTGAAGGACCTGATCCTGGTCACCCCCAGCGGCGTCCCCTACGACCGGCTCGGCCCCCGCGACACCACCGCCGTCGACCTCGAAGGACGGCAGATCATCGGCAGCCTCCGCCCGACCAGCGAACTCCCGATGCACCTCGCGGTCTACCGCAGCACCCCGGCCGCCGCCGTCGTCCACACCCACGCCCCGCACGCCACCGCCGTCTCCACCCTCGTCCCCGAACTCCCGCCGGTCCACTACATGGCCGCGGCGCTCGGCGGCGCGGTCCGCGTCGCCCCCTACGCGCTCTACGGCAGCGACGAGCTCGCCGACCACATGCTGGAGGCGCTCCGCGACCGGACCGGCTGCCTGCTGCAGAACCACGGCACCTTGACCTACGGCGACAGCCTCGACCAGGCCCTGGACCGCACCGCCCAGTTGGAGTGGATGTCCCGGGTCTGGCTGCTCGCCCACTCCGTGCCCGGTTGCTCGCCGGCCGTGCTGTCCCCCGACCAGCTCGACGCGGCCGGCACCCGCCTGCGCGGCTACGGCCAGCCCAACGGCGCCCGCGGCTGACCACACCCGCAGCCCGACCGTCGCCCGGCCGCACCCGGGACGGCGGCCCGCACCGCGAGGCGGCCGCCGTCCCGCCGGTCACCCCGGCGACGCGGCCCGAGTGGCCGCACCCGGCGCCGCCGCCCACACTGAGGGGGTGCGTCCGGTTACCGCGGCGGCCGTGGCCGTCCTCACCGTGGCCGGTGCCGGGGCGACCGCCGTGGCGGTCGGCCGGTACGCCGGCGACATTGCCCTGAAACCCTCGCCCGACCACCCCCTCCCGGGGGACTCCCGGCTCACCGTGCACTCCGCCGGCGCGGAGCGGATCGCCCTCACCCGCAGCTTCGCGTCCCTGCGGCCCGGCACCTACGGCCTGACCGGCGCCGGCTGCCACGCGGAGGTCGGCTCCGTCGTCCACGGCGCCCCGCACCCCGCCGACGCCGTCGTCCGCCGCCTGGAGCGGGTCACCCACGGCACCCTGCGGCCCGGCATACGGATGCGGCTCACCCCGCAGGTGCACAGCGGCAACCCCCGCGACGCCCTCGGCCTGGACTGCGCCGACGTCGACATCCCCGGCGAACTCGGGCCGCTCCCGGCGTGGTTCGTCCCCGGCGTACGCGACACGTGGGTCATCACCGTGCACGGCCTGGGCACCACCCGCGAACACCCCATGGTGGTCATGCCGTTCCTGCACCGCCACCGGCTGCCCGTCCTCGACCTGGCCTACCGCAACGACCCGGGCGCCCCGCGCACCACCGACGGCATCAACCACCTCGGCGACAGCGAATGGCGCGACCTGGACGCGGCGATCCGCTACGCCGTCCGCTACGGCGCCCGCGACGTCGTCCTCCACGGCTGGTCCGTCGGCGCCACCATGGCGCTGCGCGCCGCCACCCACTCCGCACTGCGCGACCGGATCAGCGGACTGATCCTGGACTCGCCGGTCCTGGACCGACACACCACCGTCCGCGCGCTGGCCGCCGCCCGGGGGGTCCCGCGCGCCCTGCTGCCGCTCGTCGTCCGGGCCGCCGAGGGCGTCACCGGGATGCCCGTCCACCGGCCCGCCGACGCCGCGGACCCGGCCGCGCTCAACGCGCCCACGCTGATCTTCCACGGCCCCGACGACCGGATCGCCCCCTGGGCGGCCTCCCGCGCCTTCGCCGCCCGCCGCCCCGACCTGGTCACCCTGCACGCCGTCCCGCACGCCCCGCACGCCGCGATGTGGAACGCCGACCCGGCCGGCTACGAGGAGGCGCTGCGCCGCTTCCTCACCCCCCTCATGTGACGCCCCGGCATACGCAAGGACAACTCCCCCCATCCGGGATGGGTCGGCGCCATGACGGCGCCCCACCAGATCGCAAGCCGGGTTCCGATTGGGCTTTCGGGCCGTCAGCGGCAACACTGCTCCTGTGACGTCCCGTACTCCGCGCGACTCCCGGCTCCGACTCGTCCCCCGTCAACCGGTTGCGGCCGCCCGCCGGGCGGTGACAACCCGGGCCAAGCGCCCGGCGCCCCGCCCGCCCGAGGGCACCCCGCCGCCCGCGGAACTGGCCCGGCAGGCCCGCGCCGTGCTGGCCGGCGCGGCCCGGCTCGCCCGCTGGGCCGACGGCTGCGGCGCGGCCGGCGGCACCGGCGGCGCCCTGCGGGCCGGCCCGGACGGCGCACTGCCGGCGGCGGCGGTGGAACGCGCCGCGGAAGCGCTGGCCCTGACGCCGCGGCAGGTGCGCACCGACTGGGACCTGGCCCGGCTCGCCGGACTCATCGAGCTGCACGACGGCCTGGTCCGCCCCGGCTGGCGGCTGCGCGCCTGGGACCGCGACGACACCGCCGTGCTGCGCGGCTGGGTCGCGCTCTTCGACGCCTGGTCGCTGGCCCGCCCCGCCCCGGCCGGTGCCGCCCCCGCGATCGTCGCCGAGGTCGTCGAGGCACTGCCGCAACTGCTCTCCCTGCTGCACCTGTCCGCCGGCCCGGTACGCCTGCCCGTCCTGCTGGACATGCTCGAACAGCGCGTCACCGAACTCCGCACGGAACGCTGCGAGGTCCCCTACGGCCAGGACGCACCGGCCGCCCCGGACACCCCCCACACGCCCGGCGCCCCGCACCCGGCGCCCGACCCGGCCGACGACTCCGCGGGGGCGTCGCTGGCCGAACTCCTGGGCTGGGCGCTGGACGCCCTGCTGACCGTCGGCGCGCTGGTGCCGCACCACGGTGACCGGGACGGCGTCCACCGGGGCGCGCAGGACGCGGCCGAGGCGCAGCTCACCCCGCTGGGCAACTGGTCGGTGTGGGTCAAGCTGGAGCAGATCTGCGTCGCCGCGCAGAGCCCGGCCGGCAACATCGAGCAGTCCGCGGAGGCGATGCTGCGCGGCTGCGCCCGGCTGACCCCGGGGCCGGCCCGCGCCGAGTACCGCGCCTGGCTCGCCGCCCGCTCCGTCGGCGCGGCCGTCGAGGAACTGCTGACCGTGGCCCGCGGCGAGGACGCGCTGCTGCGCGGCCTGGCCTTCGAGGCGCTGCGGGCCGTCGGCGCCCCCGCCGAGCAGGCCGTACGCGCCGCCGCCGAGGAGCCCGTGCTGCGTCCGTACGCCCTGCTGTGGCTCGTCGAGCACGAGGGCGGCGACCCGGAGACCGCGCCGGACGTGCTCACCCGCGAGGAGTCGACCTGGCTGTGGGTGGACACCGCGGCGGCGGTCGCCGACCACGGGGAGACCCAGCTGCTGGTGCGCCACCTCGACTCGGCGGTCCAGGGCTCGGTGCCCCGCCTCCTCGAAGAGGTCCGCGCCGTCGGCCACCCCCGCACCGTCCAGGTACTGGTCGCGCTGGCCGCCGCCCATCCCGACCCGGCCCTCGCCAAGGCCGTGCGCCGGGCGGCGTTCCAGGTGCACACCGGCGGGGCCTGACCTCCCGGCCGGTGCCGGACCGGGCCGGGCGTCAGGGCCCGGCACCGGCGGCGGCCACGGCCGGGGTGTAGGTGCCGAAGCTCCAGACGTTGCCCTCGGCGTCCCGGGCGAGGTACTCCCGCGAGCCGTACTCCATGTCGGTGGGCGGCAGCAGGATCTCCACGTCCGACCGCTGGGCCCGGCGGTAGTGGGCGTCGGTGTCCTCGACGCGGACGTAGACGCCGACCGGCCCGGCCTCCTCCATCGCCTCGGCGAAGACCCCGCCGCGCCCTTTCGAACCCAGCATCACCGTGCCGTTGCCGTAGGAGAGTTCGGCATGCAGCACCAGGCCGTCCTCGGTCTCGTACTTCGCGCCGACGGTGAAGCCGAACGCCTCCGTCAGCTGGGCGATGGCGGCCTGGGCGTCCTGGTAGAGCACCGTCGGGTACATCGTCGGGGTCCCTGACATCGTGATCACGGTCCTTCCCTCAGCGGCTTCATGTGTCCCGGATCACAGTCTTTCACCGGGCGCCGACAACGCCCGCCCGCGCTCCGCGCACGGTGTCGCAGCACACGGCGTGGCCTGCGTCCACGGGCCGGCCGCCGGCCCCCGCACCCCGCCCGGCGGCCGGGAAAACTACTTGCACCGGCCCGTTAGACTGCCTCCCATGGCAGTTCTCCTCTGGGTTCATTAGACGGCGCAGCCCGCTCTCGGACCGTCCGTCCAATCCGCCGTCTTCCTGCCCTGGAGTTTTCCCGTGATCACCGCTTCCGGCATCGAGCTGCGCGCCGGCGCCCGCGTTCTTATCGAGTCCGCCTCCTTCCGCATCGCCAAGGGCGACCGGATCGGCCTGGTCGGCCGTAACGGCGCCGGCAAGACCACCCTCACCAAGGTGCTGGCCGGCGAGGGTATCCCCGCCGCCGGTACGGTCACCCGCTCCGGCGACGTCGGCTATCTGCCGCAGGATCCGCGCACCGGCGACCTCGACGTCCTCGCCCGCGACCGCATCCTCTCCGCCCGCGATCTGGACACCGTGCTGCGCAAGATGCGCGAGAACGAGGACCGGATGGCCAACGGCAAGGGCGCCACCCGCGAGAAGGCGATGAAGAAGTACGAGCGCCTGGAGACCGAGTTCCTGACCAAGGGCGGGTACGCCGCCGAGGCGGAGGCCGCGACCATCGCCGCCAGCCTCGGCCTGCCCGACCGCATCCTCGCCCAGCCGCTGCACACCCTCTCCGGCGGCCAGCGGCGCCGCGTCGAGCTGGCCCGGATCCTCTTCTCGGACTCCGACACCCTGCTGCTCGACGAGCCGACCAACCACCTCGACGCCGACTCGATCGTCTGGCTGCGCGACTACCTCAAGACCTACCGCGGCGGCTTCATCGTCATCTCGCACGACGTCGACCTGGTCGAGACCGTCGTGAACAAGGTGTTCTACCTGGACGCCAACCGGTCCCAGATCGACATCTACAACATGGGCTGGAAGCTCTACCAGCAGCAGCGCGAGGCCGACGAGAAGCGCCGCAAGCGCGAGCGGGCGAACGCCGAGAAGAAGGCCGCCGCGCTCAACTCCCAGGCCGACAAGATGCGGGCCAAGGCCACCAAGACCGTCGCCGCGCAGAACATGGCCCGGCGCGCCGAGAAGCTGCTCTCGGGCCTGGACGAGGTGCGCATCTCCGACAAGGTCGCCAAGCTGCGCTTCCCGGATCCGGCGCCGTGCGGCAAGACCCCGCTCACCGCCGAGGGCCTGTCGAAGTCCTACGGCTCCCTGGAGATCTTCACCGACGTCGACCTCGCCATCGACAAGGGCTCCCGGGTCGTCATCCTGGGCCTGAACGGCGCGGGCAAGACCACCCTGCTGCGGCTGCTGGCCGGCGTCGAGTCGCCCGACACCGGCGAGGTCCGCCCGGGCCACGGCCTCAAGCTCGGCTACTACGCCCAGGAGCACGAGACCCTGGACCCGGACCGCACGGTCCTGGAGAACATGCGCTCGGCCGCTCCGGACATGGACCTGGTCGCCATCCGCAAGACGCTGGGCTCCTTCCTCTTCTCCGGCGACGACGTCGACAAGCCCGCCGGGGTGCTCTCCGGCGGTGAGAAGACCCGGCTGGCGCTGGCCACGCTGGTGGTCTCGTCCGCCAACGTGCTGCTGCTCGACGAGCCCACCAACAACCTCGACCCGGCCAGCCGCGAGGAGATCCTCGGCGCGCTGCACACCTACGCGGGCGCGGTGGTCCTGGTGACGCACGACGAGGGCGCGGTGGACGCGCTGCAGCCGGAGCGGATCATCCTGCTGCCCGACGGCGTCGAGGACCTGTGGGGCCAGGACTACGCGGATCTGGTCGCGCTGGCCTGATGCCGGCGCCCGGCCCGGGTGCTCCGGGCCGGGTCGCGGCGGTGCCCCGCGGTGCGCCCACGGGCGGGGGGATCATGCCGTATGGATCATTCGGCCGACGTGTGATCCATCATCTGAGTGAGAACGGCTCGTACACCGGCGTGCCTGCGAGCGGTGTCCCGTCCGCTCCGACCCGGAGCGCCCCTTTTCGGCCGTACGCCACCTGACCTGCCACTTCTCGTCCAGAGCGGCGGCCGCTCGGCCCGCGGGACGAGCGGAATGACGAATTCCGCCCGCTCGGAACGGGCCCGCGCCGGCAAAGGATGTCGGAGAGACCTTGCGGAATGGGTGGCCAGGAAGCCGGGGAGGGGTGATCATGAGAGTCCAGAGCGCACTTCCCACGAGGAGGCACGGGTGGCCGAGACTCTGAAGAAGGGCAGCCGGGTGACCGGCGCCGCGCGCGAGAAGCTCGCGGCAGACCTGAAGAAGAAGTACGACTCCGGTGCGAGCATCCGGGCGCTGGCCGAGGAAACCGGTCGCTCCTACGGATTCGTGCACCGGATGCTCACCGAATCCGGCGTGGTGCTGCGCGGTCGCGGCGGAGCCACAAGGGGCAAGAAGGCCGCCACGGTCTGACAGCCGCGTCTCCGGAACAGCGGTGTCCCCCCGGTCGGCCGAGCAGTCGGCCGGGAGGTTACCGTTCAGTCACTTACGCACGTACGTGCGGCTGGCTGACTCGGAGGCGCTCATGACTCTGCTCGACAAGGACGGTGTGCGGCTCACCGTGGACGGCGACATCGCCACGGTGACCCTCGCCAACGCGGCCAAGCGCAATGCACAGTCGCCGGCCATGTGGCGGGCGCTGGCCGAGGCGGGCTCGCTGCTGCCGGGCAACGTCCGGATCGCGGTGCTGCGCGGTGAGGGGCAGTCCTTCTCCGCGGGCCTCGACCGCCAGGCGTTCACGCCTGAAGGCTTCGACGGTGAGCCGTCGTTCATCGATCTGGCGCGCGGTTCGGACGACGCCCTGGACGACACGATCGCCGAGTACCAGGAAGCGTTCACCTGGTGGCGGCGGAACGACCTGGTGTCCATCGCCGCCGTCCAGGGCCACGCCATCGGCGCCGGCTTCCAGCTGGCGCTCGCCTGCGATCTGCGGGTGGCCGCGCAGGACGCCCAGTTCGCCATGCGGGAGACCAGCCTCGGGCTGGTCCCGGACCTGACCGGAACCCACCCCCTGGTCGGGCTGGTCGGCTACGCCCGGGCGCTGGAGATCTGCGCCACCGGTCGGTTCGTGCAGGCCGACGAGGCCGCGCGGATCGGCCTGGCCAACCTCGTCGTGCCCGGCGACGAACTCGACGCCGCCGTGTCCGACCTGGCGGCCGCACTCCTCGCCGCACCGCGGGACGCCGTCGTCGAGACTAAGGCCCTGCTGGCCGGCGCCGCGCGCCGCACCTACGAGGAGCAGCGCCGCGCCGAACGCGCCGCCCAGGCCCGCCGGCTGCGCGACCTCGCCGGCGTCGGCGACTAGGAGATGTCTTCAAATGTCACGCCCACATCAGGAGCGAGGCGAGGGTGACGGCGGCCTGGTAGGACTCGGTGGTCTTGTCGTAGCGAGTGGCGATGCCGCGCCACTGCTTCAAGCGGTTGAAGCAGCGTTCGACCACGTTGCGCCGCTTGTAGAGCCCTCTGTCGAAGGCCGGCGGGCGCC